>NZ_CP083591.1 GCF_020099395.1 Streptomyces mobaraensis
CACCCCACCCCCAACCTGACACACCATCAGCACACCAAAACCCCCGCCCAACCCCCACCGAGCCAATCCCCACCCCAAATGCAAAAACCGAATACCAACACCCCAACAAGGAACCCAAACCAGATAGCAAAAAACGCATACCCCACACCAAAGGGCTCACCCCCTTCAAGGAGGCGAGCCCTTTACGCTATCCGGCGTTAGATCGCGTCCACGTACGCCTGATAGTGCCCAGGAAGATAAGAAAGCTCCTCCCATCCGCGATAGGAGCGGCGGGACCGCCCCGCGAATTCTTTTCGTACGAGGAAGCCGGTTTGGATGAGCCGGTCTTCTGCGGCGTCTGGGTCGAACTTTTCCCATTGGTGGAGATCGATGATGCGGCATACCCGGCCTGTTTCCAGGTCCCGGACCACGATGACGTAATGCCCATCTTCTGCGGAGCGAGTGAAATACGCCTGTGCGGTGGGATCCATGACTATTTCCCGTAGAAACTTCCCACGAGAACACCGATCAGTACCACGAACAGTAGGAATTTGATTCTGGGCATGATTCCTCCTTTGTCTCATGGGTTGTGTCGCGCGGCGGTCGCCGGGCGCAGCGGTAGCCGCGCAGCCTCAGGCGGGCGGCCAGGGCGGCCACGATCGCCTCCGGCCCACAGCCGACTGCTCGACGGGAGGCGTCCTTGGCAGCGATCGTGCGCGCAATCGGCTGCCGGCTGGGCGGAGGGTGATCGTGGTGTCCGCCAGCTCCCGGAGCTGGCGGGCGTGGATCGCGGCGGCGACTTCGGCAGTCGGGCGGGAGCGGCGGTGGAACGGCGGCATCACTGCTCACTCTCTGTATAGATGTTGCCTGTCGCACCTGTTGCAACACCGCTGCGGGAATGGGGGGGGGTGCGCCGGGGGAGGAGCTGTTAGTGGGGCCCTTTCTTGGATTGCAACAGGTGCGACAGGCAACAGGTGCGATCACCCTCGGTAGTGGCGGGGGGTCACGTAGACGACTTGGGTGCCGCCGCGGTCGACGCGGACGACGTGTCCGTACGCCGCCCAGCGGGGGAGCCACCGGTGAAGGGTGGAGCGGTCCCGGCCGTGGTCGGGTTCGGCCTTCAGCGCGCGTTCCAGGGCGCTGACGCCGAGGCCGGCCGCGCCGGCCGCGTCGATGAGCTCCAGGGCGCGGCGTTGGGTGGGGTCGGTGATTTCGGTGGCGGTGGCGGGGATGGGGCCGAGGGTGGGCGGTTGTGGCAGTGGTAGGTGGGTGGTGTTGGTGTCGGTTAGGTGCCACATGGCGTCGTCCAGGACGTGTGCGAATTTCTGGCGTTCTTCGCGGTCCGCGTTGGTGACGGGGGTGGGGGGCGGGGGTTCTTCGGCGGTGGGCTGGGGCGCGGGTGGCGGGGATGTCGAGGGCGGTGCGGGAGTGGGGGGTGGTGTCATGCCTTTTCCGAGGGGGAAAAGCGCGTCCATGTCGATTCCGGTGCTGTTGGGTGTGTTTCCTTGAGCGGGTCCGGTGGGTTGGTTGGGGACGGGTGCGGGCGGGGCACTGTCCACGATTTTCTGCGCTGCGGGGGAAAGCCGGATGTTCGGGAAAAGGAGGGGAAGGGTACGGTGCCACCGCTCGTTGTAGTAGCGGGCGGATTCGATGTTCATGCGGCTGACCGGGTCGAGTGTGGGGCGGTATGCCGCGACCGTCTGAGAGATCGCGAGAATTCGGCTCGGTTTGATTCGGAATGCTTTGAAGGGGCGTGGCCTTTCGCCGTCGATTTCCACGAATCCGGACCCTTGCACGGGGGCATCGTCTTTTTGGATTCCGCGCGGCTCCGAGAAGATGTGTTGGTATTCGGAGTCGTCTGATACGCGCATGGCGATGCGGAGGCGGGTCATTTCGCGCATTTGTGGGGTGACCATGTCGCGGGTGCCGCGCAGGGCGCAACTGACGACGCGGACGGCGGAGGCGCGGCCGGTGCCGATGACGTCTGACAGAAGTTCGGTGATGCGGGGTGGGAGGCTGGCGACTTCGTCGGCCATGATGATGATTTCGGGGATTTCCGGGCTGACGGGGACTTTGTCGTCATCCACGGAGTACATGAGGTCTTGGTAGCTCTTTTTGCGCATGGCGATGATTTCCAGCGCGACGCGGAGCATGAGTTCGGCTTCTTCGGCGGTGGGTGCGGTCCAGTCGACGGCCGGTTTGTCGGCGGTGCCTTCGCGGGCCCATGCGCGGAGCCAGGGGAGGCTGATGCCGGCGCCAGTGATGTCGATGTGCCAGACCAGGGTGTCGCGGCATCGCATCAGGCCGGTGTTGATGACGTTGAGGAGGTTGGTTTTGCCGCCTTCGGGCTGGCCGATGATCAGGCCGCAGTGGAACCGGAGACTCGCGCGGACCGGGGAGGCGTCCTTGAACCGCCCGATTTCAAGGGTGTCGTTGATGGTGGAGGGGCTGATGTCGTCGGGGTAGGGGAACTCCTCGACGATGCTGTTGCGGGTGCTCACGCGGATGAGCACGGTGCCGTGGTCGACGCCGGTGGTGATCTCCAGGCCGCAGCCGAGGGGGAGACGCAGGTCGGCGCGCAGCGCGGCGGCGCGCTGGGAGATCATGTCGACGGTCGTCCCGCCCACGGGGAGGGCGATTTCGACGGTGTAGCCGGCGCCTTCCTCCCATTCTTCGATCGCGATGACCTGGCATCCGGTGACGCCGCAGACGCGGGCCAGGCGCTCCTCCCACTCCCCGCCGGCGGCGTCGCGGCGCGCCTGCGCCTCGGCTTCGGCGCGGCGGGCCGGGGCCTCGGCTTCGTACTGGGCGTAGGCCGCGGCGGCGCCCCAGCCGAGGACGGTGCCGGCCGTCAGCGTGGTGAACGGGAGCCAGCTCGACCACGGGCCGGTGTACATGGCCCAGGAGGCCCAGCCGCCGGCCGCCAACCAGGAGGCGGCGCGGAAGACTTTGTGGCCGCGGCTGTAGTGGCGGCGGATGCCGACGGCGACGGCGGCCAGGGCGCCGGCGGTGCCGACGCCGGCGCCGGTGTACAGGGGGGCGTCGGCGAGGTAGCCGACGCATGCGGTGCTGGCCGCGACGCCGGCCGCGTTGATGGCGCCCCATGCTGGGGGGTGGGGGGCTGTCCAGTCGACCGCCCCCGCCGACTTCTTCTTGCCCATGCTCGTTCCTCCCCTTTATCCGCTGGTCAGACGTTCCACATGGCCTCGGCCGCGGCGCCGTTCCTGGGTGCTTCGTGGCGGGCCAGGTCGGCGGCGTGGGCGCGGCGGAAGACCGGGAGGATGTCCTGGGCCGCGCTGACGGCGCGCAGGAGCGCCTGGCGGACGGTGGCCACCATGGCGGCGATGTCGGGGTCGACGGGGTAGGAGTCGGCGGAGTGCACGGCCAGGGAGTGCACGGCGTCGGCCAGGTGCTCGATCCCGGCCGGGAGGGAGGCGTACTCCTCCTGAACGATGGTCATGACGTCGGGGGCGAAGGTGGAGTAGACCGTCGCGACCTGTTCACACGATTGGGCGAAAACGGACTGGTAGGTCGTGCCGCCGTCGCCTGCTCGGCCGGCGATGTTCCACATCGCTTCGCCGGACCAGCCGTTGCGGGGGGCTTCGTGGCGGGCGATGTCCTCGGCGTGCACCTTCCGGAACGTCGGGGCCACCTCGTCCGCGGTCGTGGCGGCGTCCAGCATCGCCTTGTAGACGTCGCTGACGGCCTCCACCACGGGCATGTGGGCGGGGTAGACCGTCTGCGTCTGCACCGCCAGGTGACGGATCGCCATGGCGGCCGACCGGATCCCCTCCGGCACGCCTTCGTACTCCGCCGCGACCGCCATCATGCTCGGCGGGCTGTACGTCGTGTACGCGTTGGCGACGGCTTCCGCGGCTTTGGCGAACACCTGCATGGGAGCTCCGTTCGACGGTGTGGTGGGCGCGGCCGGCTTGCTGGGCGCGGCGGCGCGCTTGGGATCGTTCACCTGGGCTTTGACGTGCGGGCGGGCGGCGGCGGCCTTCTGCGCGGCGACCTTGGCGTCGATCGCCGTCTCCTTCGCGCAGGCCCGGCGGGCGCGCCAGTTCCACACCCGCAGCGCCGCGCTTTTCCCGCTGCCCCAGGTGAAGGGCCGGGTCAGCTTGCCGAGGATGCCGGCGGCGGTGGCCAGGATGAGGGTGCCGCCGATACGGCGGGTCATCCGCGCGTGCTGGCGCATCAGCCGGCGTCCCTCGGCACCGGAGCGCCACCAGCGGGCGATGCCCTCCCCGGCCCGGCGGGTCGCGGTGGGTACTCCGGTCTGCACCGCGCCCGCGGCCTTGCGGATCCGGGCACCGACCGGTGCCGCGCGGCGGGTGGCCGCCTGCGTGGTCTGCCGCGCCGTGCCGGGGCCGGTGGTCGCGCCGGCCGTCCGTCCCGCGCCCGGCCGTCCGGCGCGGCCGAGGAGACCACCGAGTCGGCCGGTTCGGCCGGTGTGCGTGCCGAGGCCGGAGGCGGTACCGGTGCCGGTGCCAAGGGGGGAGCCGGCGGTGCGGCGGCCGGAGAGGCGCCCGCCGAAGCGGCCTCGGCCCGTGGCGGGCCGGCCGCCTGCTGAGGACGCTGTGGCCGGGGCCGTGGCCGAGGGAGAGGCGGTGGCCGGGGCTGTGCCGGTACGAGCAGCCGCCGCGGCGGCGCGGCGGGCGCGCCACCCGGCGCGGGCCGGCGTTGTCGTGGCCGGGCTGTCGGCCGCCCCGGCCACGGGGGTGGCCATGGCGGTCTCGCCCTGGCGGATCCGGCCGAGGAGCCCCCGCCGGGTATGGGCCGGGCGTCCGCCGGTCGCGCCGGCTGCGCCGTAGGGGCCGGCGGACGAGGCGGAGCCGGACGTCGACCGCCAGCCGCCGCCCCACCGGCCGCCGCGGCGCGCACTCCAGGTGCCGCCGGTCGACGCGCTGCCCGTCGGGCTGTAGCCGGCCGCGCGGCCGGCCGCGCCGTAGCGACGCCACCGGCCGCCGAACCCTCCGTAGCCATATCCGCCGCCCCAACCCCACCGGCCGAACCCGCCGTAGCCGTGGTGGCGAGAGACCTTCCGGAACGCGTACGCGGTTCGCACCACGCCGGCGGTGGCGGTGGTCGCGCCGAGGGCGATCACGCCGACGGTTCCGGCGGCGTAGTACGTCGTGGTGGCCCCGACGGCGGAGCCGTTCAGGACGGACAGGAGCAGGGGGCCGGCGGGGATGCGCTCCGGCCGTTCCGGCACCACCGGGTCCGCCTCCACGGCGGTCGGGGCGTAGTCGGGCATCGGCGGAATCACCAGACCGCCGGCCGAGGGCGCGACGACCGGGGCCGGCTGCGCGGGGGCGAACGTCGCAGGAACGGCCGGTGCGGCCGGGGCCACCGCCGAGGGAACGGGCGGCGGTGCGGGTGCGGGTACGGGTACGGGCCGGTGAGAGGCCGCGGCCGGCGGCCGGGAACCGCCGGTCGCCGGAGCGCCGGTTTGTGTGCTGCTGGGCGTGCTCGACATGCTGTGCTCGCCTCCTGATGCCGTGTCAGTGGTCGGGGAGGTAAGGGGCCCGGCCCGGGTTAGGTCCGGCGCCGGGCCCCGCCGGGCCGTGCGGTCGTGCGGTGATCTCACGATCACGTGAGGTGAGGGTACGCCGGAGCACTGACATGGCGCTGCCAAAAATCATCACGAATGTGACCAGGTGTCCAGGTCTCCTGACGGGTGGTCACGCGCGGGTCGTGTCGGCCCCCGCCGGACGGCCGGGGAAAATGACGGTATGACCGACCCGCCACAGTCCCCGAGCACCCGCCCGGCGCTGACGCAGCGGGAGGTGGTGAACTCCACGGATATTCCGCTGACCACCCTTCGCCGGTGGCGCGCGCAGGAGCGCTTCCCCAACGCTTACAAAGACAGCTCGGGGACCTGGCGCATCCCCCTCGGCGACCTGCTGGACGCCGGCATCCGCCTGCACGCTCCCGCCCCGCCCGACCCCGGCCACCAGGAGGCCACGGCCGAGGCCACCGCGGCTGGCGCCCCGGGCCACGGCGGCCAGGACGACGACGTGGCGGCGCTGCGCGCGGAGACCCTGCGCCTGGAGGCGGAACTCCGGATCGCCGAGGCCGAGAGGGCGCAGGCCCTGGCCGAGGCCCGTGCCGACCATCTGGAGCGGGAGCTGGCGGCGCGCGATACCCACATCGGGGATCTCCAGCGGATGCTCCAGGCTCTGACCCCGGCCCCGGAGCGCGCGGCGATCCCGCAGCCGGCCGCCCCGGCCCACCCCCCGACCACGGCCCCGGCCGCGGCCGACTCCGCCCCCGCCGTTCCCCCGGCCGGCGTTCCCGGGAAGGACGCCGGCGGGCGGCGTCGGCGGCTGGGGTGGGGGTGGGGCTCCCGCTCCTGACACCATGGCCGTGTCGTTGAACAGGTATGACTACTCTCTCCAGGCCCCTACTCGTGCTGACGCCCACCAGCGACCCACGCCCTGTCGAACAGGCCGTCGTGGAGGGCATCGCTGGCGCCGGTGAGCCCGACGCGTTCTTGTGGATCGTCTTCCGCCGGCCCGACGGCGGTGAGCGCGTCTGGTATGCCTGGACCGCTGGCGGGGCTCCGCTCGGCGACGCCATCGACCGGACCGCGCTCGCCACCGGGTACGACGGTGCAGACTGGCTCCACATCGGCGCCCGGCATCTCACCAAGCACAGCAGGGGCCGCGTCGTCACCAGTATCTATCCGCTGCGCCCCATCAGCGCCGATGTCCAGGCCGGTCTCCGAGCCCCCGAGGGGGAGCGGGACGCGATGCGTCGGCTCGTCACCCGTGCAGTGAGCAGCCAGGCGCGACTGCCTCGGTGGCTCGGCGTCGGGCCGGCCCTTCTGGCGCGTACCGATCACTGAACCCGCACCTGGCCACGGCTCCATCAGGGCCAGGGCCGTAGCCGTGCCTAGGGTGCCGCGCATGAACAGCCGGCCCCGACGCCCCAGACCTGCAACCCCCAGCCCGGCCACGCTACGCCGTTCTCGCCAGCGGCCCGCTGACTCTCCCTGATGCACCGAAAGTTCGGTATTTCTTGACTTTTAGCGCGGTCCTGCACGGAAAGTCCAGTCTGGCTTGACTTTGTGTGTCCGTCAGCACACACGACAGTGGGGCGGTACCCGTGACGGGTGCCGCCCCACTGTCGTTGATCGCGGTGTGAGCGCGACCGGCCGGGCTACCCCCGGTACCCCTCCTTGATCAGGAGGGCGGCATCCTTCCGGCGGTCGCTGGCGGTGGTCTGGCTGGCCTTCAACACCGGCATGATCTCCTCCAGCGGCACCAGCGGCCCGATCGCCTCCGGCTTCATGGCGGCCAGGTCCGCTTCGGAGATCCCGGCGGCCCCGGCGGCGGCCAGGAGCATCCGCGCCACCCGCCGGGCCGCGCGCTCCGTCTTGCTCAGCCGCGCTTCGTCCTCGGCTTCGACCGCGGCCAGTTCCGCTTCGGCCGCACGGCGCCGCGCTTCGGCTGCGCGCGCCGTCGCTTCGGCAGCACGCCTTTCCGCTTCGGCCGCCTCGGCCGCAGCGTGCTTCTTCTCCTTCTCGGCGTCCTCCGCCGCGGCCTCGTCCTCCGCCGCCTTACGGTTCTTCGCGGCGGCGCGGCGCCGGGTTTCGGCGGCGGCCTCCTCCATTTCGGCGGCCTGCTGCTCGGCTGCGGCTGCGCGCTGTTTCGCTTCGGCCTCCCGGGCGCTCTCCTCTGCCTGAGCCTCGCGTTCCGCTTGCCGCTCCGCCGCCGTGGTGATCCGGTCCGCCTCCCGCCGGGCGCGCTCCGCCTCCGCCCGGGCGACCGCCGTGGCCGCCTCGGCCTCCGCGCTGGAGGTGCCCTTGAGCGCAGTCAGTTTGCTCTGTGCCTGCGCAACGCGGCCTTCCGCCTCAAGGCGCTGGATCTCCTCCTCGGCCGCCTTGACCTTGGCGCGGGTCTCCGCCTCCAGTGCCGCCGCGCGGGCCCGCTCCGCGGCCTCCTCCTGGCGCTGCCGGTCCTCTTCCCGCCGGCGTTCTTCCTCGGCCGCCCATTTCGCCGGCAGGGCCAGGGCCTCCGCGACGGTGTAGCCGTGCGGCGCCATGGTCATGGGCAGGAGTTCGGTCTCCGAGGCCCGGCCGAGGTCTCCGTCGTGCTGCTGGAGCAGCCAGACCCGGTAGCCCTCCAGGTCCTTGTCCCGCTGCTGCATCTCCCGGTAGGAGGGGATGCCAGCCAGCCGCATCCGCCGGTACATCGTCCACGCCTGCCAGGGGGCCAGCATCCAGCGGTGCAGCGGCACGCCCTCGATCAGCGTGCCGTCCGCCTCCCGGGCGGCGTGCAGCAGGTCGTGGCGGATGGCCTCCACCCCGATGATGAACAGCACCGGCATCACGGCATGGGCGGCGGCTCGAACGGGGTCGTCCAGGACAGCGCCGCCGGCCGAGGCGTTGAAGGCGATCGTGCACAGCGTCATCAGGTGTGCGCCCAGGCGCAGCACGGGCCAGGGGGTGCGCCGCCAGGTCTTGACCAGGTCCAGGGCGAGGAAGCCGAGGATGGCCCCGTCCACGCCGATGGGGAACGCCTTCGAAAGGATCTCGCCGAACCCGTTGCGTTGCGCGAACCCTTGCAGCGTGCTGTAGCTGGCGGCGAACCCGATCACGCCGACGACCGTCATGGCGACGGCGGCCACCCGCAGGACCCGCCCCATGATCCGGTCCAGCGCCGCCCGACGGTCCGCCGCGGCCGACTCGTCAGCAGTCGGAGCGCCGTTCGGCGTAGCCGGAGTGGCCGGGCTGGTGGCCGGGGTGGCCTCGGCCGCGTCCGGAGCGGCCCCGGCCGTGGCCGGGGGGTGGCCGGAGCGGCCCGGCCACCGGAGGCCACCTAGGCGCCGCTTGGCCGGAGCACCGTCCCGCGCATCCGGAACGGCGGCCGGTACGCCCGGAGCGGCCCCGGCCGCGTCCGGAGCGGCCCCGGCCACGGCCCCCCTCCGGGCGGAGGACGGATGATCGGTCAGCGTGTCACTCATCCGGGCATCCTCTCCCGACCGGCCCGTGACCGGAGCGGCGACCCGCGCGTTCGGAGCGATCCGGGCCGCGTCCGGAACGGGCGGCGGGTAGGTTGTCGGTTGCTTCACTGGGTGCAGGTCCTTTCCGGGGGAGCACCGCGCGGCCGGGAGTACGCCCTCCCGGCCGCGCATCTGTGTGGGTGTCAGAGGGCGGTCGTGTTCCGGCCCCACCATGACGCGGACTGCGTGACGGTGGTGGTGTTCGTGATGTAGGTGGTGGAGCGGCGGGCGCCGCCGGCCAGGCGTAGGACGACCGCGGCGACGCAGACCGCCCACAGCGCGCTGCCGGCGCCGGCCGCCGCCAGGGGGCCGATCACCTGGCCCAGGCCCCAGCCGAGGCCGGCCGCGGCGGCACCCGCCCCGGCCCCGGCGGCCACGACGACCTGGGCGCGGGGGTCGATGAGCGGGCGGGGCGTCAGGTCCCGCGGCACGGTCGCGGGAACGGCGGCGCGCAGCGCCTGGGCCTGGGAGCGCAGGACGGGCACCATCCGGCCGTAGGCGTCGGGGACGTACACGACCGGCTCGGTGCGCTCCAGCGGGTAGGGCACGGCGGCGTCCTGGGCGCCGAGGACGTCCAGGACGTCGAACGCCGGGGCGGTGGGGGCCGAGGGCCAGACGGCGGCCGGGAACACCGGCGCCGAGGCCGCCGTCGCCGGGGCCGGCCCGGCCTCCGGGCGAGGGTGCGGGGGCGTGATCATGCCAAACTCTCCGTCACATTCCGTTACTGTCAAGGGAGGTGTCAGGGAGCGGGGTCTGACAGTCAGACGGGGCTGTCAGGCGATGTCAGCGCTGGTAGCGCCTGACTCTCCTATAGGCCCCCGCCGACCCCGACAGTCAGGTGTCAGGGCCGGCCGCGACTGTCAGACCGTCACTCTTCGTAGCTGCTACGCGGACACCAACGGGGACTCGGTGATCGTGTAGGAGCCGTAGGAGTCGTGCCGCAGGAGGCCCGCCTCCGTGAGGCGCTTGAGCTCCCCCATGAGCCAGGAGCGGGTGCGGCCAGCCGCCACCGCCGCCGGGATCAAGTCCGCCGGCTCGAACTCCAGCCGGCCCCCGCGCACCCAGCCGTCCAGCTCCACGGCGACGATGTGCCGCGCCTCCTCCGTCGACGGTCGCTCCACCGGCTCGAACTCAAGCCCGCTGTCGGGGTCGACGTCGGGCACGTCGTCCTCCAGGCGCAGGTGGGCGTACGGCGCGTCCGGCTCCGGATCACCGGGGATCGCCTCCAACACCTCGGCGAAGGTCTCCAGCTCCATGGCCACGGCCTCCTCGACGTCGTCGTCCATCCCGTCCTCCAACTCCTCCACGTCTCCCTCGGCCGCCGCGGAGACGGCGGCCGGGGACGCCGAGGCGGAGAAGGCCGGGGCCGAGTCCGCGCCCTCGGCGACGCCGAGGGACAGGCGGTTGGTGCCCCGGTGGGCGCGCTGCGCGTACACCTGGCCCAGCGCGGCGACCGTCACCTCGTCCAGCGGGTCGCGGACCGCCGCCGCGGCCTCCACCAGGGCCGCGAGCACCGCGCGTTCGGTCTTGCCGGAGCGCGCCTCCATCGTCCAGCGCTCCTGCGGAATGCCCATGCCGGTGGCGAAGGCGTAGCCGGGCCGATCGCTGCCCCACGCGGGGATCGCGCCGGCGTCTGTCACCCGGTCCGGCAGACAGAAGGTGGCGTCCGCCGGCTGGTCCACCCCGAAGCAGAGGCTGGCCTGGAGATTGGCGCGCACGTCCGTCGAGATGTTGCTCCAGGTGGCGCGCTGGAGGCTGATCACCAGCCAGAGGCCGACCGACCGGGCCGCCCGCGCGATCTTGTCCAGCTCCTCGAAGTCGACCAGGTCGGCGGCCTCCTCCAGCCACACGCACACCGCCGACAGCGACGACCGCGGGGACCACTCGTCCAGCCCCTCGTCCGCCAGGTGGTCGGCCCGCGCCTTGATCGCGGCAGGCAACGCCTTGACCAGCCGCTTGGCCTCCCGCGCCTCCGTGACGAACCAGTCCAGCCCGTCCTTGATGTGTCCCATGGACTGCCGCCCCTTGGCGACGTCCACCAGGAAGATCGCCATCTGGCGACGGCACATCAGGTGCACCAGCAGACCCCGCGCGAACTCGCTCTTGCCGGCGCCGGTCACGCCCATCACCAGCAGGTGCTGGAGGATGTCGGCGGAGAACGGGCTGATCGTCCAGGGTTCCCCGTCGGCGTACAGCCCGACCGGGATCGGCTCCGTCGGCAGCATCCCCAGCCGCTCCGGCGGCACGAAATCCACGCCGTCCTTCAACAGGTCCGCCACCCGCAGCGCCAGCCGGCCGCGCCCGGCGTCGTCCGGGTCGGGGGTGACCACGACCCCGGACGGCGGCACGCGCAACGCCGCCGCCAGCCGCGGCGCGCCCTGCTGCGCCACCTCCACCGTGGCGCCGGGCTCGACCTCCACCGAGGCCGTGACGGTCCCCTTCCCCGACCCCTTGGCGTCCGTGACCTTGACTTTCTCCCATCCGATGGCTTCGGCCAGACGCCCCAGACCACCGCCGGTGGTGTCCTCGGTTTCGTCGTGGGCGTTGCGGAGGACCTGTCGGACGTTCCAGGACGCCGCGAACAGGCCGCCGCCCAGGAGCCACAGATCGATCATGGGATGGCCGACCGGGCCGGCGGCTGTCGCGCAGGTCAGCCAACCCATCCCAGCCGCCACCGACGCGGTCGCCTGCACCCGACGGAACCGCCGGAAGGAGTTCGACCCGCCGGCGACCTTCCAGGTCACCGTGCTGAGCGCCGCTCCGCCGACCGCCAGCGCGGCCGAGGCCAGACCGGCGGACAACGGCGACTGGCCCCACATCGCGTTGGTCGCCGCGCC
Organism: Streptomyces mobaraensis; assembly: GCF_020099395.1. Lineage (NCBI taxonomy): Bacteria > Bacillati > Actinomycetota > Actinomycetes > Kitasatosporales > Streptomycetaceae > Streptomyces > Streptomyces mobaraensis. The sequence continues at coordinate 11,826 of NZ_CP083591.1, forward strand.
CGCGGCCGGCGGCAGGATCGCCGCGCCCAGCCACGGGGAGAGGTAGGGCAGCGCCTTCCCGGCCAGGTAGCCGAGGGCGCCGCCTTTGCCCACCGGCACGATCTCCGCCGACGACTGCGTGTTCACCACGGCGGTGGAGTGCTTCCGCGCCGCCATCACCGCTCACCGTCCTCGACCACCGAGAACTGGCGACGCGGACGCTGGCCGCCCTGCTTCTGCTGGCGGGCCTCCTGCTCCGGCAGCACGAAATGCCTGGTGTAGGCGTGGGCCATCTTCAACGCCCCGACACCCAGCGCCCGCGCCGCCTCGGCCGACACTTTCAGGTGCGCCGAGACCAGCCGGGCCTTGACCCGGGAGGACGTCCCGAAGTGGTACCACTTGCCCTTGTACTGGCTGAGCACGCCGTTCAGCTCCTCGGCACGCATGCCCAAGATCAGGTGGAGCTCCCGGCCAAGGTGGTTGATCGCCTTGGCCAGGGCCATGATGTCGCTGGTCCCCCGGAACTCGATTCGCTCGATGGCGTAGATCAACCGGTCGCCCTGGTGCCGGTCCGCGCCGCCGGCGAACGCCCCGCCCCGGCCACCACCGGCCCCCGTGCCCGAAACGCCGACGTTGCCGACGTTGATGTTGAAGGTCTTGCTGCGGTTGGTCGTCCGGGTCCGGCCACCCCCGGCACCGGCCGCCCCCGTCGCCGCCCCGTTACGCGGCGGCGTAGACGACGGCCGCCCCTGCGACGGGCCCCAACCCTTGTCCTTGGCCCAGTCGTAAGGGCCACTCGCAGTGCTCATCGGGTCGTCTCCTCGTCCAGAGTGCGCCCGCCGAACCACAGCGGCTGGCGGATGTGGATGATCTCGATCTCGGGGTTCTCGGCCGCCATCACGGCGGCCCGCTCGATCAGCTCGTGCGCCGCCAGGAACCGCGCGGTCGCGGCGGCGGCGTAGAGGTCGGTGGGGCCGCAGCGCGTTCGGCTGGCCAGCCGAACGAACAGCCGCCCGAGACGGGCGAGTCGGGCGGCGGCGTGCACCGCCCGGTCCACCACGGATATGCGGGTGGAGCCGTACATGGGTCCTCCCAAGGGATGCGAGCCGGCCGGATGCCGGCCCCTCCGCCGCCTCCACCCGAAGGTGGGGGCGACAGGGGAACCGGCCGTCAGTCCGTCCCCGCCAGCAGCCGACGCAGCCTCTCCGCCGCCTCCTGCGCCGCCTCCAGATCCGCCGCGGCCCGCGCGCGCGCCGCCTCCATGTCCGCCTCCGCGGCCCTGCGCTCCTCGTCGGTCATGACTGACCAGAGCCCCGGCACGCCGAGCACGGCCGCCACACACTGATCTGTCGGCCGCCCTCGATCGCGGTCTCCGTGGTGCCACCGGATCCGCCGCACGCCGAGCACGACCGCGGCGTACCCGGACCCGCCACCACCGGCACGACCTCGGCGCCGTACCCCGGACCCGCCACGACGTCGGTGTCCAGCCAGTGCCGCTGCTCCGCGAACCGGCCGTCCGACACCGAGTGCACCAACTGGAGCTCCCGGAACAGCCGCTCCGCCGGGCCCGGGGCCGTGTTGTGCCCGTGCTGCGCCACACCGATCAGCCACCACGTCCGGCAGGCGTCCTGCACCCGCCGCAGCGCCTCCGCCCCGCCCACGCCCGGCTCGTCCACCAAACCGGCGGCGTCCGCCAAGTCGCCCAGGAAGTCGGTCAGGTCCTCCTCGTCCAGGAGGCCCGCCCAGGGCAAAGCGTCGAACTGACCCGCGTTTCCACCCGAGAACAGCACCGGCACCGTCATGCCGACACCGACTCGCGCCATCACGTCATTACCTGCGACGATCGACACGTCGACCTACCTCTCCACTTCCATGGATTCGGTCCGACAACCCGCCCGGCGCTCCAACGTCGGGCCCTGGCCAGGTGCTCCAACACCAGGTCAGGTCACGTCTGGGCGCTCCAACGCCCCGACACGAAGCGGCCTCCGGCTCCACCCGGGGGCCGCTTCGGCTGTCGTGAGATAACGTATACGTCAGGCCGGGCGAGGGCAAGGGTTGACGTATACGTTAGTCCCCGTGATCCTGTTCGGAGGAGGGACTGGACGATGGCTGCTAAATATGAAGAGATCGCGCGTGACCTGCGCGAACGCATCAGCTCCGGGGAACTACCGCCCGGAAGCCCGCTGCCTCTAATGCGTGATGTCGCCGCCCAGTACGGGGTCAGTGACATCACGGTTCGGAAGGCGTGGAACGTGCTGACCCGGGAGGGCCTCATCGAAGGCCGGCGGCGCGCTGGGATGTTCGTCCGCGAGCACCCTGACCGCATCCGGTTGACGGTCCGCCACCGGCAGATCGAACGCGACGAACTGGGCTACTACAGCGGCCCCGAGGTGCAGCACTGGCGGCCTTTGCCGCACCCGGGCGGGGACCGCACCAGGATCACGACTGCCCCTGTGCCCGCGGACGTCGCCGACGCGCTCGGGGTGGCCCCCGGCACGCCGCTCACGGTCCGGAAGCGGATTCTTGGCGACCCCGAAATACCCGAGTATCGCCAACTGGCGGACTCCTGGCTTGCGGACTGGGTCACTGAGGAGGTCCCCGCGCTCCAGGGGGACACCGGCCTCGGTGGCATGTACGACCGGCTGGAGGAGTGGTCAGGAAAGGCGCTGCACTGGCGCGAGGAGGTCTCGGCTCGTATGCCGTCGCCGGACGAGGCAGCCGCGCTGATGATGCCGCCAGCCGGAGTGCCTTTGCTCCGAGCGCTGCGCGTCACCCTGTTCCCTGCCCGCGGTCGAAAGCCCGAGCGGATCGCGGAAGTGCAGGACATCCGCATGTCTGCCGCTCTCTTCGCCGTGGGTTACCCGGTTCCTCGGGGAGCCTCGGCCAAGTGGCCCGTCCGGCCCGCCACAGCGGATTTCTATGAGGTCACCACCCCGAAGCCGTAGTGCCTGGAGCGGGCCGTGCGAAAGCATGGCGAGCTACGCAACAGGCCCCGCCGGAGACGACGGGGCCTGCACGTCCACCCCGGGGTGCAAGCCCGGGAGGAGAAGCACCTAGTTCAGAGCTGGAGGTGCGCTCCCTTGAGCGTACGAGATGACAGGGCCCGTCGACCACTCCCCGTGTGTCCGCCGGTCGAGCGCAGAGCGGACAGCGGCGGCGCCTCGACCTTCCGCGTCGTGATGACACGGAGGGCCGTTCGGTGAGCGAGTTCGCTGGCGCGCTGTTCGGCCGTGCCCAGGAGCCGGCCGACGAAGTCGTGATGCCCCGCGCGGTGGTGGAGTCCCAGGGTCTGCAACCGGAAGATCTCGGCGCACTGATGTTCCTGCTGTTGCGCGACCCGGGGGAGACGGCGACCGGCAAGGCGGTTTCAGCCGATATGCGCGCGCTCGGCTGGAAGATGAGTGTTGACCGGTTCGAGGTGGTCTCAAAGCGTCTGATGGCAGCCGGACACCTGCGCCGGGAGTCGGTCTACGACCCCAAGACGCGACGCCCGCAGTGGCACTACTGGGCCTACCGGAACCCGGCAAACAACCCAGAGTATGTAAATAAGGGCACGTCTGCGTTTCCGCAGGTCAGAGCCGAAATCGGGGAAAACCCCGTTCCGGCGGGAGAGGCCGCGAGGGAAATCGGGGAAAACCCTGTTTCGCCTGGTCAGAGCCGGAATCGGGTTTTTCCCGGCTCCGGAGCGGAATCGGGGAAAACCCGATTTCCCTCGGACGACGTTTCCGCAGGTCAGAGCCGGAATCGGGAAAAACCCGACTTCCCTTCGCCCCCCCCCACCCCCCCCCGGGAGGAGGAAACCTCCTCCCCCCTACCCCCCACGGACCCCTCGGGGGCGTCCGCGTCACCGAGGGGGGAGGAGGAGGCGGCGGTTCCCCGGTTCCCGGAGGAGCGGCTGGCACAGGCGCGGGTGTGGCTGGGCCGGTTGCCCTACCCGTGGACGGTCGGCCGTCAGGCGGCCTACCGGCTGGCGCCGCTGCTGCTGGAGGCGGCCGACGACCAGGGCTGGGCGCTGGACGGCGACCTGGCCGCAGAGCTCACGAAGAACCCTGACGGGGTGCACAACCACGTCCGCACGCTGGAGAAGGTGCGGATCCCGAACCTGATCCGCCGGGAGATGGCCCGCCGCTGTGGTGAAGACCGCAAGCCGTCGCGGGCGGAGATTGACGCGGCGATCCGGGAGCGACTGCGGAGGGCGACGGGGCTGTGAGCGATGACCTGACGCGAATGCCGCCGCAGAACACCGAGGCCGAACAGGCCGTCCTGGGGGCCATGCTGCTCTCGCGTGACGCGATCGTGGACGTGATCGAAGTCGTGACCGGCTCGGATTTCTACCGGCCGGCGCACGAAGCGATCTTCGACACGGTGTGCTCCATGGCGGTCCGGGGGGAGCCCTGCGACCCGATCACGGTGACGGCCGAGCTGAAAAAGCGCGGCGACCTGGAGCGTGTGGGCGGCCCGGCGTACTTGCATGAGTTGGTCCAGGCGGTGCCGACGGCGGCGCACGCCGAGCAGTACGCCCGGAACGTTCGCGACTTGGCGCTGCTGCGCGGGGTGATCGCCGCCGGGACGCGGGCGGTCGCCGCCGGCTACGCCGCCGACGGCGTCCCCCAGGAGATCGCGGAGCGGGCGGTGGAGGACATGCGCGCCGCCCGGGACCGGGGCTTGGCGGTCACGGACGCGCCGCCGGTGGACCTGGTGGATTTCCTGGCGCAGGCGGACGACGAACCGGAGTGGGTGATCCCCGGGGTGCTGGCGCGATGGGACCGGCTGATGATCACGGCCGGGGAGGGCGGCGGCAAGTCGCTGCTGATCCGTCAGATCGCGATGCGGGCCGCGGCCGGTCTGCACCCGTGGAAGCGCGCCCGCATCCGGCCGGTGCGCGTGCTCCTGGTCGACGTCGAGAACTCCGCGGCGCAGGCCCGGCCGTGGCTGCGCAAGATGGCGCAGGCCGCGGCGGAGGAGGGCGCGCCCATCGGCTCCGGCCAGGTCGCGGTGGAGATCCCGGACCGCAGCGTGGACCTGACGAACCCGGCCGATCGGTCCTGGCTGGCGCGCCGGGTGGAGCGGGTGCGCCCGGACCTGATCACCATCGGCCCGCTGTACAAACTCGCTCTCGGTAACCCGAACGAGGAGGAAACGGCCAGGGCGGTCATGTCGGCGCTGGAGATGCTGCGGACCGCCTCCGGCGGCGCCGCGATGCTCATTGAGGCGCACTCCCCGCACGCCGCCCCCGGCGTCAAGCGCCGTGACCTGCGCCCGATCGGGAGTTCGCTGTGGCTGCGGTGGCCGGAGTTCGGGTTCGGCCTCTCGCCGGCCGCCGATGTCGGCGCGGAGGAGCAGCGGCTGATGGACTGGCTGCCCTGGCGCGGTGCGCGCTCCGAGCGGACGTGGCCGGAGCAGCTCTGCCAGGGCGTGACCTGGCCCTGGCAGGCGGTCCAGTACGCGGGCAACGGCCCCATCCCGGGCGCCGCCGCGACCATCCCCGCGCAACCCGAACATGACGAGTGGCTGGCCGAATCGCTCTCGTAGCCCCGAGAAGAGCCCTGGGCGGCCCCGTGATCGCCTGACAGGTGATCACGGGGCCCCGTGGCCGCCCTGGGGCTGAGAGGCGCTCAGGAGGCCGTGTGCAGCTTTTAGGTTCGGCGGGTGGGGCGGTCGTCCGAGGGGGGACTTGAACCCCCGCCTCGGAGGCCGGTGCCGTGTCCCGCAGCCGGACGGGCGTGGAGGCCGGCTGCGGGCGCGGTTCATCGTCACGGCCCGACCGGTGAGCCGGCCGGGCCGACACGCGCGGTACGGGCGCGCCGGGCGCCGAGGGCGGAGGGGCGTGTACGGCCTGATGGTGGAGCTGGCGGCGGTGCAGCGGCTGGGCGTGCTGGCGGCGGAAGCCCCCGAGCGCCGGCGGGAGTTCCTGGTGCGGCGCGCCGCGGCGGCGGACCGGTACGTCGACGCCGACGTCCCGGACGTCGCCGACTGGGAGGCCGACGTGGTACTCGACGCCGTCCACTACGCCCGCGCGCTGCTGGAGTACGACCTGGCGCACGGCGCCGGCCTCGGCCCGGTCGCGGCCGGCGCGGTGTGCTGGCGGAGTGATCCGCGTGGCTATGTCCGCCAGGAGCACCGGGCGTGGCTCCAGGCCGGATGTGAAAGGCCGTCGGGCCGCATGAAAGGCCGTCGGGCCGCAGAGGAATTCTTCCCGGAGAAAGGTAGCCAGGGAAAAGAAGTCGGCGAGTCTCGGCGGCTCTGCAGACGATGTCACCGCAGGTCAGAGGTGGCCCGGCTTGGCCGGAGTGCGGTGGTCGACACAACCTGAAAAAACACCTGACGGACCACCTGACGCGCAACCTGAAAAACAACCTGAAAAGCGACTTGAAAAACAACCCCCGCCCCGGCGGATGGTCGGGGCCGGATCCGCCCTCCGTGCACGCTGAGTACAAATGCGGATGCCCGCTGTCAGTGCCGGGCCGTACTCTCGGCCGTCTCTGCGACACGTGATCGGTGGGGAGGCCAGATGGACGACAAGGACGACCGGGGCACCCGCGCACTCTCGATACAGGTGGGGCTGTTGCTGGCCGCCGGCGGCCCCCTGATCCTTGCCGCGGCCGTCGGGCCGTTGGTCGCGTTCGGGGTGGTGGCCGCGCCGGTCCTCGGCTGCGCCGCCGGGCCGGTGGTGGCCCGGTGGCTGGCCGTGCGGCGTTTGCGGCGGTGGCTGCGCCGGCTGTAGGGGCGGCACCGGCCGGCCCGGGCGTCGCGGTCCCGTGATTTCCGGTCGAGGGCATCGCTTGCCTGCGGCCGGAGGCGGCCGGGAACCTGGGAGTAGACGGTCGGGTCGAACCGCGCGGGTGCGGTTCCCGGCCGGGTGGAGAAGGGGGTGAGCATGATGGCGCGGCACTACTGCCGAGGCCCGGGGTGTACGCGGCTGCTGCCCGAGGCCGGCCCCGCTGGCGGGCGGCCTCGGCTGTACTGCTCCGACCGGTGCCGTTCCCGCGACCGCCGGCTGCGTGAGCGTATCGACCGCGGTCTCGACCGGCGGGAGGCGCGGCTGGAGGAGACGGCCGAGGACCGGCACCGGCTGACCGCGGCGGCCTACGTGGTCGCCCGGGAGGCCCGGCACCTGGCTGCGGTCCTGGACGCCGAGGCCGACCAACCGGACTGGCGTCAGCCGGCGTGGTGGAACCGTCCGGAACCAGACCTCGGCCGGCCCGGCGCCCCCTACACCCGCGCCGCCTTGACTCTCTTGGAGGCCGCGCAGCAAGCTGTCGCCGCCGCGGTGGCCGCCGACCGTGCGGCCGGTGACGGCTGGGCCGAGATCGGTGGGGCCCTGGGCGTCAGCGCGGACACCGCCGCCCGCCGCTACTCGCGTCCCATCCCGCCGGCCGCGACGTGAGCCTTGCCGCGGACGCCGTGGCGCGTCAGAGGTGAAAAGTTAGTCTGTCAAGCCCCGCGAAACTCTTGACTACCGTTTCGAGAACGCCAAACTGGCGGTGCGGCGCCCACAGTGGCACCGCCCCCTCCGATCTTTCATCAGGCCCCCGGTGAGCTCATGGCCGGGGGCCTAGGCGTGCGTTCCCTCAGCCGGGGCTACCGGAAGCCCCTCGGAGCGGCCGGCCGACGGTGCCGCTTCGATGCGTCAAGCTCTCGCGAATCTCTTGAATCCCGCCCCAGGAAGGCCAATTGGCGGGGGTCGGGCGCATTTTCGCGACCGCTTGCCGGGCTAGGGGGGCCGTGGGCGAGGGTGTCGCCGTCCTCCCCGACCGGGGCCGGGCCAACTACCGCGCCGTCAGCCGGCGCTGACCGATAGGAGATCCGCATCATGAGCACGCTCGTTCCGCAGCCGGCCCCGTCCCCGGCACCGGTTCCCCAGCCTGCGGGAGACGGCGGCCCGGCCGGAGCGCCGCAGCCGATACCCCCCGCCCCGGCTCCGGCGGTTCCCGACCCGGGGGATACGGCCGCGCTGCGCCGTCAGATCGGCCGGCTGCACCGGGCGGTGGTGGGCGTCGCCGTCGCCCTGGCTGCGCTGCTCGCGGTGGCGCTGCTGTACCTCCTGTTGTGCCACCCGCGGCTGGTCGGCCCGCTCGGGGCATGGGGCAGCCTCATCGGCGGCCTCGGCGGCGTGGTGGTCGCCGCCGTGGCGGTCATGGCCGGCCGCCGCACGCAGGACTGACGACTCCCGTGTACGCGAAAGCCCCGCTAGCGGCGGGTTGTGACGTCCCGTCACCGCTAGCGGGGCTTGTCCAGGGGAAATACCGCGATGTCAGCTACGGTCAGTGTTCGTCGAGGCAGTCGGCGAGGTGGCGGGCGGTGCGGGCGAGTACCTGCATGTAGGCCACGGCCGTCCAGGGCTGCGGGCCGGGCGACGCGTCCAAGTCGCTGTCGACGCGGGTGAGGATGCAGTTCCAGCGGTGCCACGCCACGGTGGTCCGCTCCAGGGCGTCGCGGAGCTCCTGGGCGTCGGAGCGCATTTCCTCCAGGTGTCCGCGCAGCGCGGCCGTCAGGTCGCGTACCTCGCGCATCGGCGGGAGGGCAGTCCGCTCTTGGAGGGCGCGGCGGACGGTCGCCCGGATCGTGGTCAGGTCCAGGGGCGGGGTGTCGCCGGTGAGCATGGGGTCGACCTCGGCGGGGCGGGGGTGGGTCACGGGTCCTCCCGGGACGGCGAGCGGGAACGATGGCGCGGCCGGGCCCCGACGGGGGCGGGGTCCGGCCGCGCCGGCACCACCAGGGAGGGCGGGTTAGGTCCGCCGGAGCCCCGGGTGGTGCCGACTCCCAGATAACGGCCGCTACCGGTGAGGTGGAAGGGCGGAAAGCCGGGTTCGTGCGTGCAGGGCACCGGGCGAATTGACCTCGGCTTTACCTGATGAGGGGTGAGGCCCGGTTCTACGGTGAGGAGATGAAGATGCCCAACCGCCTGTTGGCGGACTGGCTGTCCAAGACGGGTATGTCGCAGGTGGAGTTGGCCGACGCGGTCAACGACCGGATGCAGGCGACGGGCGCGCGCGGGGGCGTGACGGACCGGACGGTGCGCAGGTGGTTAGCGGGAGAGGTTCGCAGTCCGCAGGCGCGGCAGGCGCGGGCCCTGGCCGAGGTCGCCGGCCGTCCGGTGGCGGCCCTCGGGTTCGTGCCGCGCCGGCGCCGGGTGCAGGAGGAGGTGGACTCCATGAAGCGCAGGACGTTCGTAGTCACGACAGGCGTGGTGACGGCCGTCGCCGGGGTCGGCCCGGCCGCGGCCGGCGGCGCTCCGGCCGCCCCCGCCCGGCGGGGGCCTCGGCCGCGAGCGGGGATGGGGGACGTCGATCGGCTGAGCGGCCGGCTGGCGGACGTGGTGGCGGCGGACGACCGTTACGGCGGCACCGACCGCCTGGAGGCCCGCGCCGTGGCCCTGGCCCAGCAGGCCCTGGCCCTCCAGGAGCACGCCACCGTCTCCGCCCGCGTGCGCGGCCGGCTCTTCGCCTTGGCCGCCTCTTTCACCTCCTCGGCGCTGTGGGCGGCCACGGACGGCGGCCGGTTGGAGGCCGCGCAGCGCCACCGCGACCGCGCGGTGATGCTCGCCGGTCTCTCCGGCGACGGCGCCGAGGTCTTCCGGGCGTGGGGGCACGCCGCCGCCCTGGCCCGCTACTTGGGGCGCCCCGGGGACGCCCTGGCGGCGGACGACGCCGCCCGCGCGGTGCCGCTCGTCCGCCGCGATCCGCTGTTCGCCTCGCTCGTCCACGCCCGCACCGCCGTCCATCACGCCGACACCGGCGCCGCCACCGCCGCGCTGCGCAGCCTCGGTCACGCCGAGGACGCCTTGGACCGCGCGCAGTCGGCGCCGCGGCCGCCGTGGATCGCCTTCTACGACGCCGCCGAACTCCAGCTCCTGGCCGCCACTGCGCACGGCGCGCTGGGCCGGTGGGCGGACGCCGAGGCCCACGCCCGCGCCGCCTTGGCCCAACTCCGCCCCCACCTGCTGCGCAACGCCGCGCTGACCCGCGCTCACCTGGCCCGCGCCCAGCTCGAACAGGGCGCCCTCGAAGAGGCGGTGGCGACGGCGGGCGCGGTGCCGCCGGCGGCCCGCCACGGCCGCACCGGCCGACTTCTGGAGACGTTCTCCGCCCGGCTGGAGTCCCTGGCCCCGGGCACGCCCGAGGCCCGCACCTGGGCCGCCCACACCCGACAGAAGGGCCGCGCATGAGCGTGGAGATAAAGAGCTATACCGACGTGAAGGCCGTCCGGATGACGCTGTTGGAGGTGTTCGCCGACGTCTACGCGGCCGAGGCCGACGCGTTCCACTCCGTCGACCGCTTCGCCGAGCGACTCGACGCGCACGCTTCCCGGCCCGGCTGGGAGGCCGTCGTGGCCTATCAGGAGGAACCGAACGGGGAGCCGCCCCGAGCCGTGGGGTTCGCCTACGGTGTCCCGCTGGCCCCCGGCGGCCGGTGGTGGAGCCACATGATCACCCCGCTCCCCGACGGCTACGACCGGGAGGACGGGAAGAGGACCCTGGCCTTCAACGAGCTCATGATCCGTCGGCCATGGCGGGGCACCGGTCTGTCCACCCGCCTCCACGACGCGCTGCTCTCGGGGCGGACGGAGGAGCGGGTGACACTGCTGGTGGACCCTAAGCACCCGGGGGTGGTGAAGCTGTACCGCTCCTGGGGATACGAGGAAGTGGGATCGCAACGCCCGTTCCCCGACAGCCCCGTCTTCCTCTGCATGACCCGCCCGCTGCGCCTGGACGGCGCGGCCGGCGCCTGAGGCGCGCCGCCCCGGGCATGGGTGAGGGCCCGCACCCTGCGGTGCGGGCCCTCACCCATGCAGAAGGCGGGCGCGGCGCCGACTGGTCCGCCTTCGGCGGTCTACGGGGCGCTGCGGCGGACGCGCGACTTCGTGACCGCGCCGCCGGGTTCCTGGGCGAGTGCGGCGGCCTCGGCACCGTTCAGGAGCTCCTCGGTGGAGACGCCGTCAGGGCCGATCCCGTCGCCGCGGTAGGTGATCGCGCGGCCGTCGGCGGTCTGCACGGTGACCTCGGCTTCGTAGCGCTGCATGAGTCCTCCTGGCGGTCGGGTCACAGGGTGGCGAGCGTCTGGCCGGCGGCGGTGACGAGGCGGTCGGCGGCGGCGAGTGCCGCGTCGCGGCACTCGGCGAGTGCGTGGGCGTCGGGCGCGTCGCGCAGGGCGTAGGTGGCGGTGGCCGCGTCCTGGGCGGCGGCGGCCAGGGTCGGGGCCAGGACGGTGAGCCGGACCAGGGGCGCGGTGACGGCGGACCGGGTGGTGTGCGAGGCGGCGCGGGCGGCGGCGGCAACGTCGTCCGCCGCGCCCTGGAGCCGGGCCTCCTCGCGGACCCACATGGCGCGGCGGTGGTCGGCCAGCGCGGCGGCGAGGTCGGCGACGGCGTCAAGAACGGCGTGCCGGCGGGCGTCGGCCCGGTCGGCGGTGCGGGCGGCGGTGGCGGCGCGGTGCTGGAGAAGGCCGGTGACGGCGGATCCGAGGAGGGTGCCGGCGATGGCCAGGACGGTGGTCCACATAGCGGCTCCTGGGCAGTGAGGTCAGAGTTCGTTGCGTTCCAGGGAGAAGAAGACCGTGTTCGCGCGCTGTAGGAGCGGGTCGGCCCTTTCGGCCTCGGCGCGCACCAACTGGTAGACGTCATAGCGGGTGGCGCCGGGTGGGGGCGTGAGGGTGCCGGACAGGGTGTAGGAGGCGCCGGCGGACCGGGCCGAGATCGGCGTCTCCAACGTGATCACGAAGTGGTGACTGCCCTGGGGCGGCTGACCGTCCGACGGCTGGTGGTGCGTCACCGGATCTCCCAGGCGTCGCCGATCTTGCGCAGGGTGCCGATGCCGGGGATGGTGAGCTGACCCGTGGTCGGGCCGAGGCCGAGCGTGTCGATCTCGGAGAGGAGCGCGACGACCTGGGCGGCCCGGTCGCGCGCCTGCCGCTCGCGGTCGGCGTACTCGGCGGGGGAACCGGTGAACACGGTCTCTCCTCTCGTTGGCGGGCGGTGCCCGCGGTCTGCGGTGCCTCGTACAGCATGTGTCGACTGACTCGACATGTCGAGTCAGTCGACATTAGTTGTCCGGAAGTCGTATCCGGCCGAACCGGAGACCCCCTCCCGCCGGGTCCGTCGCGCCCGGTGAGCGGGCGCGACGGCCGGCGTCCGGCGAAGGCGCAGGCGTCCTTTCCGGTCAGGGAACGTCGATTCACTCGACATGTCGAATGAGTCGACACACCATGAGGTCATGGACAACGACGACAGCACCGACCACGGCCGCACCCTGGCCCTGCGGGCCCTGGCCGAGTGGCCGGGCCGCCGCGACCGTCTCCCCACCGAGCGCGCCGACCTGGTGGTGACCGCGTGGCGGGCCGGCGCCCGGACCGTTGCCGAGCTGGCGCGCGTCGCGGACGTCTCCCGTGACGTGATCTACAGCGACCTGCGCACGGCCGGTATCGACCCCAGCGACCCCCAGGCCAGGAAGCAGCCCATCACGCCCACGCCCCAACAGGCAGAGGCCGGCCACCGGCCGCCTGCGGGCATGACGCAGGACCAGGCCGCCGAAATCATCGAAGCCGCCGCCGAGGCATACATCGACGACCTGGACGACCCCGCCCACATCGACACCAACGACCTGGCCTGGTCCATCGTCAACGCACTGCGGCGCGCCGGGCTCGGCCTGGATCAGTAGCCGGCGAGGCGGTCCGCCTACCGCACACCGGGGCTGACCTGCGGTGACGGTTACGCTGGCGGAGATGGACGAGGAGATGGAGCAGGGCCGGCGCCCGATGGCGCTGGTGTTCCTGCCCGACGGGCAGACGGTGGAGGCCGCCGTCCTCCGCCGGCGGCGGGACCGCGCCGGGCGCTGGTGGTACGACTGCCTCCTCGAAGTGCCCGACCGCATTGACCTTCCCCACGGCCCGCGGCCCCACGTCCAGGCGATCGAGTTCTCCGCGCTCTACCCCGACTACGTCGCCCCGCTGTCCGGGGAGGACTACAGCCTTCTCGATCCGCCCCCGCCGGCCGAGCGGAAGCGGTGGCGGATCGAACGACCGGCAGGCAGCGGCCCGGACTACGTGGTGCACCGGGCGGACTGCGCCTCCGCCGCCCACGCGCCCGCGCTCGCCACCGACCGGGAGGTCTTCCAACTCCTGGCCGGGCCGGACGAGACGGTCACGTGCGCGATCTGCCGGCCGGAGGCCGTGCTGCGCGGCTACGGGTCCTGACCTCCCGCGCCCGGCCGCGGCGTTGGGCACGGAGCCATCTCGGGGGTGAACCTGCCCAATTTGATGTGGCTGCGGGGGAGTGGCTCCCCTGCCGACACATCAATTAGGTTGGAGTGTGACACCGGCGGGGCAGCCGGAGTCACGGGTCCGTCGGTCGGCGGACGCGACAGAGCCCACCACCGGGGGCACGGTGGCGGACTCCTGGAAGAACCACCTGCTGTGGGTCCCTCGCTAATTTGCCTGGCGAGGGGCTACAGCGTGTGCCTCACCTCCAGCCACCACCGGAGGACCGCGACGGCGGCGGCGCCCATGGGGGGAGCCACCCAGCGGTAGATCCGGTAGAGCCGGGCCCGCAGATGAGGCCAGTTCTTCTTCTTGCGATGGCGCACGTGCGCGCCTTTCTCCCGGGGTGGGCATCGCCCACCGGCCATCCCTCTCGACGGAGGGCTGACCATGGGCGCGGCCACCCGGTGGCCCCCGGGGTGGCCGCGCCCCAAACAGCCCCCCGTACGGGGTGGCTGACCAGAGCGGGCTCCCCGGAGAGACCGGCACGTCACGTCGCCATCACGCGGGAGCATAGCCGTGACCCGCATCACTCGGTGACGGAACGGCGTCAGCCAGCCGCGACCGGGGGCGATCCACCTTCGTTGGGCCGGACATGATGCCCTCCTCCCTCCTCACCGGCGCCCACACGCTGACGCTCCCCGCGGTCTCGGCCGGCGGCCGACGCCGCGTCACCCACGTCACCCCACGGCTTCTTGGTGCACTCGCCCCTCACGTACGGGCCGGCTGCCCAGCCGAGCACAACGCGGCCCTGGCCTCCCTGCTGGCCCTGGTGACGGACGTCGACGCCGAGGATCAGGGCGGCGCGGCGATCGACTGCGCGACCGTGCCGGCGCTCGGCGAGCGGATCCGGCTCCATCCGCTCGCCGGCGGCGGCCTGCTCGCCGCCTTCGCGGACGAGAGTGCACTCGCCCCGACCTGAGTGCCTGCCGGCGGACCCTCGGCGCACGGGACCAGCGGTACGTGGCGCCCGACGGGTGCGAAAGGATGGAGGGATGACCACGCCCACGCCGAACCGCGCCCTGGGACAGGGAGTCGCCTCCCTCATCCCTGCGCCCGCCGAACCCTTGTCGGCCGCAGCCCGAGCCCGCGCCGCCCTGGCCGCCGTCCAGACCGCGAGCATCCCGATCGTCGTCCTGGACGGCGTGGCCGCGCTCCTGGAGGAGCTGGAGCACAGCACGGAGGACGAGGAGATCCGCGACGCCGCCCGAGACGCCACGGCCTACCTTCGCCGTGCGGCATCCTGACACCCCGCGAAGCCAGGCGCGTTCGGTCTAGGCTCCGGCCATGCCGATTTGTGGAGTGGCCGACCCCAAGCGGGCGGCGCTGTGTGAGCGTGTCTCGATGCACGACGGCGACCACCAGGCCGATGGCCGGTACTGGCCGCGCACCGAGTGCTGGGCCCCTACGCCTCCCGGCCTCGCGCTCAGGTGTGTACAGGTCCTGGGACACGACGGCTCGCACGTCGGTACCGCCTGGCGTTCCACCGGGCCCGACACGGAGCCGGAGGCGGTGCGGATCGAGTGGGGCGCCCACGGCGTCACCTGGCTGTCCGGCGAGCCGCTTCCCCGGCCGGCCTGGACTCCGAATCCCCTTGCGTCGACCGGCCCCTAGGCGGTCACCTGCGCAGACCACCCGGTCCGCCTCCACCGCACCCTGGAGAGCCCTGGGCCGGTAGCCGGTTGATCACGATGGCCAGAGGGCCCGTATTCGTATCACGGGTACGGGCCCTCTGGCGTATCCAGAATTCAAAAGGCTTTTTCAGCAAACTTCATGCGGAAATAGCATGTTAGTTGGTAGGGTTGGGCCATGACGACCTTGAGCACGGAAGCGCTGCTGCGCCTCACGGTCGCGGCCCTGATGGCCCACACCGGAGAACGCCAGATCGACCTGGCCGCCGGCGTCGGCCTCTCCCAGACCCAGGTCAGCCGCAAACAGAAGGGGCTGATGCACTGGTCCCTGGACGACGTCGACCGACTGGCCGCGCACTACGGCATGCCGGTCCTCGACCTCCTGGCCGGCCCGACCCACGCCGCCGCCACCCTCCCCCAGGACCGCACGACGGGAGCCGGCCGCGCCGGCGTGCAGACCTCCCTGCCCCTCCCCCAACCTCCTACTGCGGCCCCGGCCCCGGCGGCGCCGGCCCAACCCGAGCGACCGCCCGAGGCGACTGGCGCGCCGCCCGCCTCCGCAGCCACCGAGACACCCACTCCCAACCCGGACACCACCGTCCCGCCAGCCGCGGACACCACCCACAACACGCCGCAGCACCCCACCGACGAACGCCCCGCAGCCAGCGCCGGAACCCGCGCCGCCCGCCGCCCGGCCAGCCCGGCTGCCGGACGGGACGAGCTGGTCGACGCGATCGCACAATCGGCGGCGGACGCACTGATCGCAGCGGAGGGGGACGCCGAAGCGGCCCAGGCCGCCCTGATCAAGCGTGCGATCCCCGACGTCATGGACCTGTTCCGCCGGTCCCGTATCGGTGGCCGATACGAGCACTCGGAGTTCCCGCCCACCGCCGACATCCTCAAGAAGCGGTCCCAGAAGGGCGCGGACGACATCTGGGAAGGCCGGCCGAAGTGGCGCAACACCGCGTGGCTCAAGGCGGCCCGGGTCGCCACGGAGCCCGTCACGGTGCACGTCCTGGACGTCAACGCCGCCTACCTCAGCGCCATGACCACCCACCTGCCGATCGGTCAGCTCCAGCACGACACATCCGGCGTCCACAACACCAAGCGCGCCGGCGTCCACCGGATCGAACCGCCGGCGTGGGACCGCGCCGACCTCCCCAGCCCCCTCGGCGCCCGCCAGGAGCCCGGCCCGCTGTGGGTCACGGAACCGACGCTCCGTCTGCTGCTGCGCTGCGCACGGGAAGAGCTGTGCGACGCCCCGGTCATCCTGGAGTCCTGGACCTCCGGCAGCACCGAGGCACTTTTGAAGAAATTCCGGGAAGGGCTCCGAGACGCTCGTAAAGAGGCCATCGACAATAAAGACGAACTGACCCTAGAATACGTGAAATCCATGTATTCTAAGTTCGTGTCCACCATCGGCGAGTCCACCATGAACCGGGAAATCCGCCGCCCCGACTGGATGCACATCATCCGCTCTCAGGCATTCGCCAACCTGTGGCTGAAAGCCCGTAAGGCGCGCGCGGCCGGACTCACCATTGTGGAAATGTCTGGAACCGACGAACTCCAAGTCGTCGGCGACTGGCGGACGGTGTTCCCCGAAGGCCGGGGGCTTGCGGAAATGAAGGAAAAGAAGGACAAAACCTACATCCTCGGGGGGCAGTAAATGGCCGGTCGATGGAACCAGTTCGGTTTCTACGGCGCCCAGGGCCTGGCCGGGAAAGACGCCCTGTCACAGCAGCTCCAGGAGCTGGTGCGCGCCGGCGGCATCAAGAGCCCCGTGGACAGCCCGCGCGGCCTGGCCGCCCGCCTGCGCTACCTCGACAGCCCCCGCGGCCGAGAGGCCCTACGAGAGGCCGGCATCAAGGCCCGCCCCAGCGTCGTCAAGGCGTGGCGAGAAGGTAATCGCCAACCCCGCGCCGCCACCCTCGACCGCATCCAGCACGCCTACCTCGAACACCGCGCCGCCAACCTTGTCCGCAGCGGCGCACTCGCACGCCACCTCGACAACAACGGCCGGGGAACCCGAGTTGAGATTTACCCGGTCGACCAGCGACACGTGCGAGAGGGGCGAAAGCGCGACATCCCCCAGCGCAGCATCACCGTTCGCTATGTCTGGGAAGACATGGTGAATGCCTGGGCGGCCGGAGATGAGGGGACGCTGGATGAAATCTGGGACGACATCATCTGTGATCTGGATTCCGAGTACGACGCCTACACCTACGTAAGCGCCGTGGGATTCGCGTAACCCCGCCCGTAGCGCCGGTCACGTCCGCCTTTCTGGGCGGGGGTGACCGGCGCTTCCGTATGCGTTTTTTGCTATCTGGTTTGGGTTCCTTGTTGGGGTGTTGGTATTCGGTTTTTGCATTTGGGGTGGGGATTGGCTCGGTGGGGGTTGGGCGGGGGTTTTGGTGTGCTGATGGTGTGTCAGGTTGGGGGTGGGGTG